>NZ_JBFRUJ010000014.1:0-32026 GCF_041474575.1 Vibrio sp. 10N.222.51.C5 | reverse complement strand
GCGATGAACCAATAAAAAGCGCCACCCGAGGGCAGCGCTTATTAAATACGATCAGCTAATCAATATTACTGACGACGCATTGCGTCAAAGAACTCATCGTTCGTTTTCGTCATTGCTAGCTTGTCGATAAGGAATTCCATTGCGTCGATTTCGCCCATTGGGTGAACAATCTTACGCAGGATCCACATCTTCTGTAGTTCATCGTTCTTGGTAAGAAGCTCTTCACGACGAGTACCAGAGCGGTTGAAATCAATCGCTGGGAATACGCGTTTTTCAGCAATCTTACGGTTAAGGTGCAGTTCCATGTTACCTGTACCTTTGAATTCTTCGTAGATAACTTCATCCATCTTAGAACCAGTATCAACCAGTGCTGTTGCGATGATCGTTAAGCTACCGCCTTCTTCTACGTTACGTGCCGCACCGAAGAAACGCTTTGGACGATGTAGAGCATTCGCATCAACACCACCAGTAAGAACTTTACCTGATGAAGGAATCACAGTGTTGTAAGCACGAGCTAGACGAGTAATAGAATCCAGTAGGATAACTACATCTTTCTTGTGTTCAACAAGGCGCTTCGCTTTCTCGATAACCATTTCTGCAACTTGTACGTGGCGAGATGCTGGCTCATCGAATGTTGAAGCAACTACTTCGCCTTTAACTAGACGCTGCATTTCTGTTACTTCTTCTGGACGCTCATCGATAAGTAGAACCATTAGTTCACACTCAGGATGGTTACGTGCAATGCTTTGAGCAATGTTTTGCAGAAGCATTGTCTTACCCGCTTTAGGCGGAGCAACAATCAGACCACGCTGACCTTTACCAATTGGAGATGCAAGGTCAAGAATACGAGCCGTAATATCTTCAGTCGCACCATTACCCGCTTCCATCACCATACGTTCGTTAGCGTGAAGAGGAGTAAGGTTTTCGAAAAGAATCTTGTTACGTGCGTTGTCTGGCTTGTCGTAGTTAACCGTGTTTACTTTAAGCAGTGCAAAGTAACGCTCACCGTCTTTAGGTGGACGGATTTTACCGCCAATAGAGTCACCTGTACGTAGGTTAAAACGACGAATTTGGCTTGGTGATACGTAGATATCATCTGGGCCAGCCAGGTATGAACTGTCGGCGCTACGTAGGAAACCAAAACCGTCTTGAAGAATTTCTAGAACACCATCACCAAAGATGTCTTCACCACTTTTTGCATGCGCTTTAAGGATGGAGAAGATAATGTCTTGTTTTCTTAGGCGAGCTTGATTTTCAAGACCTAAGCTTTCGCTAAGTTTAACAAGCTCAGACACAGGTCTGTTCTTCAGTTCAGTAAGATTCATAGTGGTGGAAGTTTGTTTAGTCAAAATAGGATCTGTTTTCTTAAGTTAAGAAGGATTTGGTCACAGGATCGACCAAGAAGAGAAATTCGTTCAATTAACGTGCGATAAATTAGCACTAAAACTAAGACTAGTCCATAGCTTAGAAAAAACAAAACCGCGCATTTGTTAACTGCACGGTTTCTTTTCAAATGCTGACCTGATTAAAGGTTAGCGTCTAAGAACTCTTTAAGTTGAGTTTTAGATAATGCACCAACTTTAGTCGCTGCTACGCCGCCATCTTTGAAAAGAAGTAGCGTTGGAATACCGCGAATACCAAACTTTGGTGGAGTACCAGCATTTTGGTCGATATTTAATTTACCGATTGTGAGCTTGCCTTCGTACTCGTCTGCGATTTCATCAAGAATCGGCGCAATCATTTTACATGGACCACACCATTCTGCCCAAAAATCAACAAGAAAAGGGCCTGCAGCATTGATTACATCGTTATCAAAACCGTCATCAGTTAGCTGCAAAATCTTATCACTCATCTTCCACTCCAATGTATTTTTTAGAACTGGTTGGATGATAACCAGTAAATAGATGCCCTATTGGAATGTATTTACTTTCGTATTGCAAGCTTAAGCTGATATTCTATAGCAATGAAAAAGACGCATATCACAGAGCAAAAGTTCGCCGACTTGGATTTACTTCCGCAAGTCATTGAAGGATTGGAGAAAAAAGGGTTCGATTATTGTACCCCTATCCAAGCCTTGGCGCTCCCGGTACTGCTCACCGGCCAAGACATTGCAGGCCAGGCCCAAACGGGTACTGGTAAAACGCTTGCGTTTCTTACTGCTACTTTTAACCACCTGCTAAAAACATCTGAGCATGAAGGGCGTAAGCCTAACCAGCCACGTGCGATTATTATGGCACCAACGCGTGAACTCGCGATTCAGATCTACAACGATGCTGACTCTCTGGTTGAAAGCACAGGTATCAAGGCAGCACTTGCTTACGGTGGCGAAAGCTACGACAAGCAACTAGGTAAAATCGAAGAAGGCGCAGATATCTTAATTGGTACGACTGGCCGCATCATCGATTTCTACAAGCAGAAGGTATTTAACCTTAACCACATTCAAGCTGTTGTTCTTGACGAAGCTGATCGCATGTTCGATCTTGGTTTCATCAAAGACATCCGCTTCTTGTTCCGCCGTATGCCTGAGCCAAAAGATCGCCTGAACATGCTGTTCTCTGCGACATTGTCTTACCGCGTACAAGAGCTAGCGTTCGAACACATGCACAACCCAGAGCATGTTGTTGTTGAGCCAGAGCGTAAAACAGGTCACCGCATTCAGGAAGAGCTGTTCTACCCATCAAACGAACACAAAATGGCACTGCTGCAGACTCTAGTTGAAGAAGAGTGGCCAGAGCGCGCTATCATCTTCGCTAACACTAAGCACAAATGTGAGTCTGTTTGGGGTCACCTAGCTGCAGATGGTCACCGTGTTGGCCTGCTAACTGGCGATGTTCCTCAGAAGAAACGTGAAAAGATTCTTGAGCAATTCACTAAAGGTGATGTTGACCTGCTTGTCGCAACCGACGTTGCAGCACGTGGTCTACACATTCCTCAAGTAACACACGTATTCAACTTCGACCTACCTGATGACTGTGAAGATTACGTTCACCGTATCGGCCGTACAGGTCGTGCTGGTGCAAGTGGTCACTCGATCAGCTTTGCTTGTGAAGATTACGCAATCAACTTGCCACCAATCGAAGAATACATTGAGCACGCGATCCCTGTGTCTGACTACGATGCTTCTGCACTGCTAGAAGATCTACCAGCACCATTGCGCTTACGTACACGTAACCCGCAACAACGCCGCTCAAACAACAATGGCCCACGCAACGGGAACCGTAAACCAAACCAGAACCGTCGCCCACGCCAACCGCGTCATAACAAGGAAGCTTAGTCGCTTATGAGTCAAACAGTGTCACCCCCGCTTTACGCTGCAATCGACCTCGGGTCGAACAGTTTTCATATGCTCGTTGTGCGTCATATCGATGGCAGCGTACAAACCATGGCTAAAATTAAGCGCAAAGTGCGTTTAGCTGCAGGCTTAGATGAAAATAATGCGCTTAGTACAGAAGCCATGCAGCGCGGTTGGGACTGTTTGAGTCTCTTTGCAGAGCGACTGCAAGATATTCCGAAAGAAAATATCCGCATTGTCGGTACAGCGACCCTACGTACTGCTATCAATGTGGATATATTTCTAGAGAAAGCGAACCAGATCCTTGGTTACGACATCAATGTTATCTCCGGAGAAGAAGAAGCTGCGACTATCTATAAAGGCGTAGCACACACTTCTGGTGGCAGCGGCCGCCGACTGGTTGTTGATATTGGTGGCGCAAGCACCGAGATGATCATTGGTGAAGGCTTCTCAGCGAAAGCCCTAACCAGCCTAAAGATGGGCTGTGTTACTTGGCTTGAGCGCCACTTTAAAAACCGCCAATTAACCGCTACCAACTTTAACAACGCCATTGAAGCGGCGAAGTCGACGTTGGCTCCTATCCTAGATAGCTACACTGATATCGGATGGGATGTGTGTGTGGGCGCCAGCGGTACCGTTCAAGCACTGCAAGAGATCATGTTGGCGCAAGGCATGGATGAAGTGATTACTCATGCCAAACTTAAGCGTCTACAGAAACAAGCGATGATTACTGAGCGCTTGGAAGAGCTAGAAATCGAAGGACTTACCCTTGAACGCGCATTAGTGTTCCCGAGTGGCCTTTCCATTCTTATTGCTATTTTTGAGTTGCTTGAAATAGATTCAATGACACTCGCAGGCGGCGCACTCCGTGAAGGCCTAGCCTACGAGATGGTTGATGAGCTTCGCCAAGAAGATATCCGAGCGCGTACCATTAAGAGTGTTCAATCACGCTACCAAATGGACGTAAACTACGGTGAACAAGTTGCTGTAGTCGCACAAACGCTGCTAGACCAAGCGGGCGCCGAAGCGTGGGTTTCAGAACCTCAAGCTGGTGTGCTATTGCAAACGGCAGCTAAGCTTCACGAGATTGGTTTAACCATCGATTTCAAAAAAGGCGGTGAGCACAGCGCTTATCTGCTGCAAAACTTAGACCTACCTGGCTTTACTCGAGCGCAAAAGCACTACTTGGGTGAGTTAACTCGTCGCTACCGTGAACAGTTAACCTCATTACCAGAGCAACACGCTATCTCAGGCACCAGCAGCAAGCGTATTTTACGTATTCTGCGTTTAGCTATTTTGCTGACCCACCGTCGTAACCCAGCGCTAGAGCCTGAGTTCAAACTGACGACGAATGACAACAATCTAACCCTAACGCTTTCTAAGCAATGGTTAGCTGACAATCCGCTGACCGCTGCAGAGCTAGAGATCGAGTCGAATAGACAAACCGATATTGGCTGGCCATTGAATATTAAATGCCTCTGATATTAGTATCTGAAGCTAGAAATTAAAAAAAGCCCAAGTTAGTAGACTAACTTGGGCTTTTTCTTATCGCTGCATTAATGCTTTGTGTTACAAATCTCAAACTTAAGCGTTCACGCCTGTCGCTTTAAAGTCAGGGTTCACTGCGGTTAGCTTTCTAACAATGTAGTTAAGAAGCACGCCGTACATAGGCACGAACAAGCCTAAGCTGATGATAAGTTTGAATCCGTAATCGACTAAGGCAATCTCAGTCCAATGCTCGGCCATAAATGGATCTGGGCTTTGGTAGAAAGCAATCGCAAAGAATGCGATGGTATCAATGGCATTACCGAATAACGTTGAGCATGTTGGGGCTACCCACCACTGTTTAAGCTGACGTAGGCGGTTAAAAACATGTACATCCAAGATCTGACCCAGTAAATAAGCCATGAAGCTCGCCGCGGCGATACGTGCAACAAACAAGTTGAACTCACCTAGTTGGCTAAAGCCTTGGAATGAACCTTCAAAGAACACCACTGACAAGAAATAAGAAACGGCCAGAGCTGGTAGCATCACTAAGAAAATGATTTTACGGGCAAGCTGCGCGCCAAAAATGCGTACGGTCAGATCGGTCGCTAGGAAGATAAACGGGAAAGTGAAAGCACCCCAAGTGGTGTGCATACCGAAGACGGTAAAAGGTAGCTGAACCAGATAGTTGCTTGACGCAATAATCACCAAATGGAACAAAACTAATAGTGCTAAGGCTTTGCGCTGTTGCGCAGGGGTAAAGTTACTCATGCTGTACCTTTTTAGTTTGGTTTGGGGGTGAGGGAACCCAAATCGAGTCATTTCTTCGAATAATCCAAGAAAGCTCTTACCAATAATGTGAATTAAAAAATGTATCTAAAAATTGCTCTACTGAGCGGCGGGCGATTATACATTAATCAATATTGGCTGCAACGGTGAGAACAAACGCAAACGTTTATTCTCACTTTTATTGGTGAATAGCTCTAGAAGCTGTGTTTTAGAAGAGATGCCAAAAGTTAAAAACCGCGCTTGAAAAGCGTCGCGAGATAATCAAACTCTTCTCGGCTTTCTTCAGCGTTTAACGACTCAAACCAAATTGATTCACTGTAATGTTCGGACTTTAAGAACATTCGGCAATCTTCAAAATCAATCAACCAAGAATGCATATCGGCGTCCCATTGCTTTTCAACAACTGACGCTGACAACAACGCCACCAGCTTTTCACCTAGCACTTCATAAGAATCAAAATCAAAACTTGGAGACGTAATCAATAAACGCCCTTCCTCAGCTAAATACTCTCTTAAGCCAAATTCTGTTTGTGTTGTCATGTCCCTATCAACCTTATTCTTTTTCTATTAGTTAGACGTTTCTCGCAAACTAGCCGTGTGTGGTGATGTGTTCTTGAATCAGATCTAGGAATGGGTCTGCGTACTTATCGAGTTTACGTTGACCGACACCGTTGACTGCCAGCATTTCTCCGTATGAAGTAGGTAGTATTTCAGCCATATCAATCAAGGTCGCGTCACTGAATACCACATATGGTGGCAAGCCATCTTCATCAGCAATCGACTTACGCAGCTTACGCAGTTTCGCAAACAGCTTCTTATCGTAATTCTTGCTGCTTAACTTATCGGACTTAGCATTACGCACCGCTGTATCTAAACGAGGAACAGCCAATTCCAAAGACATCTCACCGCGCAGCAGCGGGCGGGCTTCTTCTGTTAGCTGTAAAGTTGAGTTACGAGTGATGTTCTGGAACAGCAAGCCTTTATGAATCAGCTGACGGAAGATACTGATCCAGTAATCATGACTGTGATCGCGGCCAATACCGTAGGTAGATAGCTTATCGTGACCATTATCGCGGACACGGATGTTCTGCATGCCTCGCATTACTTCGACCACGTAGCCCATACCAAATGACTGATTCACACGGTACACACAAGACAACGCCTTCTGTGCTTCTTGGGTCGCGTCAAAGTGTTTTGGTGGATCTAAGCAGATATCGCAGTTGCCACATTGCTTCTCGCGATATTCGCCAAAATAGTTAAGCAGAACCTGACGACGACACGTTTGCGCTTCAGCAAAGGCACTCATCGCATTCAGCTTGTGCATCTCAACTTGTTTCTGTGGGCCTTCTTCTTTCTCGTCTAGCATACGACGCAGCCAACCCATATCAGCCGGGTCAAACAACATCATCGCTTCAGCAGGCAAACCATCACGACCTGCACGGCCTGTCTCTTGATAGTAAGACTCGATATTACGTGGGATATCAAAGTGCACCACGAAACGTACGTTGGGTTTGTTGATGCCCATACCGAAAGCCACAGTCGCGACCACGATCTGAATATCATCGCGTTGAAAGGCTTCTTGAACGTAAGCACGCTCATCGGTGTCCATACCAGCGTGATAACCCGCGGCGCGAATACCGTTATTGCACAGCTTCTCGGTCACCATCTCCACTTTCTTACGGCTACCACAGTAGATGATGCCGCAATTGCCCTTTTGTGTTTCTAGGTAGCGAACCACCTGTGACACGGGTTTGTGCTTCTCAACCAAGTTGTAGCGAATATTAGGGCGATCAAAGCTGCCTAAGTAAGTATGCGGGTCCAGGAGCTGTAAGCGCGAGATAATATCTTTGCGCGTCGCATCATCAGCGGTTGCTGTGAGCGCCATGTAAGGCACATGCGGGAAATACTGTTTAAGCTGACCTAATGATGCGTATTCAGGGCGGAAGTCGTGACCCCATTGAGAGATACAGTGCGCTTCATCGACTGCAATCATCGAAAGCGGTAAACCTTGAAGACGCTCGATAAAATCACGCATCAACACACGCTCTGGTGACACATACACCATTTTCAGCTGACCTGAGTTCATACGATTGAACACATTCAGCAATTGGTCACGTGGCATTGAAGAGTTAATACACTCAGCGGCAACACCATTGGCCTTCAATTGGTCGACTTGGTCTTTCATCAACGAGATCAGCGGTGAGATAACCAGAGTCAGCCCTTCACGAACCAAAGCAGGGATTTGGTAACACAGAGATTTACCACCACCGGTTGGCATAATCACCAAGCTGTCTTTGCCTTGAACGGCCAAATCAATGACCTCTTGCTGACCATCGCGAAAGCTTTGATAGCCAAACACATCTTGTAAGATGGTTTGCGCATCATTCGCGGGAGTTGGTATTTGCTCAGCAATCAGAGTGGCGGTCATTGTGGTTCCTAATCGAGGTATGAAATCAGCAAGCATCTTCGGCAAGCAAGTCGCACATTGTAGAGGGGAACGCTGGCGAATTAAACCGCAAATTGTTAGGTGAAAAGGGTTATCGCTCCTATACTGACCAACTCTCTTATAAATCTTATTAATAAGCACTCAGTGCTAGAGAAAGATGCATGACACAGGAAGAACAACAACGTACGCGCCAAGGAGTTTTGCTTGCCGTCGGCGCCTACACAATGTGGGGTATCGCCCCTATATATTTCAAATCTTTAAGTGACGTTTCCCCGTTAGAGATCCTCAGCCACCGTGTAGTATGGTCTTTTTTCCTACTCGCTTTCTTACTGCACATTGGCCGCAGCTGGCGCAAGGTTCGTGACACCTTAACCTCAAAACCAAAAATGCTTTATTTGGTGGCGACTTCGATCTTGGTGGGTGCCAATTGGCTCATTTTTATCTGGGCGGTTAATTCCAATCATATGCTCGATGCCAGCTTAGGGTATTACATCAACCCACTGATTAACGTCTTGCTTGGGATGCTGTTCCTTGGCGAACGTTTACGCAGACTACAGTGGTGTGCGGTTGCGCTAGCGGCTGTCGGAGTCCTTATCCAATTGATAGCCTTTGGCTCAATTCCTATTGTCGCTATCGCATTAGCCTTTAGTTTTGGTTTCTACGGCTTGCTACGTAAGAAAGTTAGCTTAGAGGCACAAACAGGTTTGTTCATTGAAACCCTAGTAATGTTGCCTCTCGCTGCAACGTACTTACTGTTTATTGCCGATAGTCCAACCTCAGACTTATCAATGAACCCGATGCAGCTCAACCTATTACTGGTTGCTGCTGGTGTGATTACAACCATCCCTTTACTGTGTTTTACGGGTGCAGCTACGCGATTAAAACTATCGACACTGGGTTTCTTCCAGTACATCGGTCCAAGCTTAATGTTCTTATTGGCCGTGCTGATTTATGGTGAAGCCTTTACGTCAGACAAAGCTGTTACCTTTGCCTTTATTTGGGGGGCATTAGTGGTATTCAGCTTTGATGGTTTGAGTAACAACAAGAAGAACAAACAAGCTAAACAAAAGAACTGATCGTTTTTTACAAGACAACTGCGAGTGACGAAGATAAACTTGGTTGAATTGATGACTATTTAACCAAGCTTTTTTGTACCATGGATAAAGTCCACTACTACTCTACCCCAACAGAAGATATCAGCCTGATCCAAGCTCAATACCAAGAGTTTGCCTTTCAGCGCCACTATCATTTGGACTTTCACGTTGGCTTAATAACAAAAGGCCAACAAAAGTTTGTCTATCAAGGTGCGAGTCACCATGTCGGAGCTGGCCAAGTTGTTATCATGCCACCTGATGAGCTGCATGATGGGCACTCCAAACTCGATTCAGGTTATCAAGTCAGCGTGTTTGCAGTTTCTCCCCAATGGTTTCAAGATCTTGCCGATCCCAAGCAAAATGGTCACACATTAGGCTTTTCAGAGTTGATCCTCTCCGATCAAGCTGCTTTTTTACAATTGTGTAACCTACACCGTCTTTTAATAACTCAAAACATCAGCCAACTCGCTCAAGATTGCTTACCATTCGAGGGATTCTCGACGATCGTCGATCGTTATGCCAAATTTGGATCGAAGAGTGACATCAAACTGGGCAATCAATCGATTGATACACTCAAAGACTATTTGATGGCGAATTTGGATCAGCCAGTGCGATTAGAACAACTGTCTGAGCTGTGCGGCTTAACCACAACTCAATTCCAACGCCACTTTAAGAACAGAATGGGTATCACCCCTTACGCGTGGCTGAGCCGTTTGCGTATGGAACAGAGCATGCGCCTGATTAAATCTGGGATCTGTGGTACTAAGGTCGCGCACCAAGTAGGCTTCTATGATCAAGCACACTTCTCCAAAGCATTCAAAACCACATTCGGCGTACCACCTTCACAAATCAACTAAGTGTTGATAATTTACAATTGCTCGATTTCAAATCGCGGTAAGCTACGCTCAATACGATTACTTATTTAATAATAGCGGCAACGTTATTGAGAACTGACATGAACGAAGTCACCATACTGATCACCCTCGCCTCTATCCATTTCATCGCTTTGATGAGCCCCGGCCCAGACTTTGCGTTAGTCGTGCAAAATGCGACACGCCACGGCAGACAAACAGGCTTGTACATTGCGCTTGGTTTATCTTGCGGGATCTTACTGCATTCGTTGCTGAGCCTGACGGGAATCAGTTACCTAGTCCACCAGCAACCAACCCTATTTGCCATTATCCAATTGGCTGGCGGTAGCTACTTGCTGTACTTAGGCTACGGTGCCCTCAAAGCAACCTGGCAAATCATTCAGAACCACGACGATGACGACGATACCATCAATGCCAAAGATCTTATTTTGACCAACAAGCGTCAGGCATTTTCGAAAGGGTTTGCGACCAATATTCTCAACCCAAAGGCTTTGGTGTTCTTTATCAGCTTGATGTCGAGCTTAGTGCCTGCCGACATGTCTCTATCAGGTAAAGGTTTTGCGCTTATCATCCTGTTTGGTCTGTCTCTGTTTTGGTTTTCACTACTGGCGTGGATGCTTTCGACTAAGGCTCTACAGAAGAAACTGAGCGAAGCAACGGTATACATCGATGGCTTATGTGGCGTCGTATTCAGCCTGATTGGCGCGAGTATTCTTTGGCAGTCGCTGTCCGGTTTAATCGCTTAAATTCGAATCAAGATTACAATTCGTTAACAACGTACTGGCTATCTTATCTTTCCACTGCCAATCTAGCTCTGCATATTAAAAGGAGAAGATCATGCAGTGGAAAACAAAACTAACAACCCTCGCCACTTCTACCCTACTTTTTGCCTCTCACGTCAGTTGGGCAAATCAAGCTGCCGATTCCGTCGCTCCCGAACAAAGTAGTGGTTTAGAAGCCAAGCAACTCGTAAAAGCTAACGACTGGATGGTTACCGCAGCCAACCCTCTGGCAACCCAAGCGGGTGCCGATGTACTGGCTCGTGGTGGTAATGCTATTGATGCGATGGTTGCTGTGCAGCTGATGCTTGGCTTAGTAGAGCCGCAATCGTCAGGTATTGGCGGTGGCGCCTTCCTTGTTTATTTTGATGGAAAAGACAAACAACTTAAAACCTACGATGGTCGTGAAACCGCACCACTTGATGCTACACCTCGTCTATTCCAAGACGAAAACGGTCAACCGCTTAAGTTTTATGATGCCGTGGTTGGTGGTCGCTCTGTGGCAACACCGGGCACAGTCCAACT
Source organism: Vibrio sp. 10N.222.51.C5 (assembly GCF_041474575.1). NCBI lineage: Bacteria > Pseudomonadati > Pseudomonadota > Gammaproteobacteria > Vibrionales > Vibrionaceae > Vibrio > Vibrio sp. 10N.222.51.C5. The sequence goes on along the minus strand of NZ_JBFRUJ010000014.1, from coordinate 20,745 downwards.
ATTGTGGGATACTCACCAGAAATACGGCAAGTTAGAATGGGCATCACTGATCAAACCTATTGCCCAACTCGCTGAGAAAGGTTTTACCATCAGCCCACGTTTGGCCACCTTGATTGAAAACGACCAAGAACGACTAAGCCGTTTTGCCACAACCAAAGCCTACTTCTTTAATGCCGATGGCAGCCCAAAAACCGCTGGTACACTACTTAAGAACCCAGAATATGCTGCAACACTGAATGCAATTTCAAAGGATGGTGCTAAGGCATTTTACCAAGGTGAGATTTCTGCCGACATCATCAACACGGTACAAACCGCCAAAGGCAATCCGGGTGTATTGACACAAAAAGACTTCGACGCCTATTCAATCAAACAACGCGAACCAGTTTGTTCTGCTTATGAGAGCTACGATATCTGTGGTATGGGACCGCCAAGTTCAGGCGCGTTAACCGTTGGCCAGATCTTAGCGATGACCGAGCAGTTTGACCTCAAATCCTGGGGATCAAACGATGCGAAATCTTGGCAAGTGTTAGCAGACGCTTCTCGTTTGGCCTTTGCAGACCGTGGTATGTACATGGCAGATCAAGATTACGTACCAATGCCGACTCAAGGGTTAGTGAATGCTGACTATTTGCAGGAACGTGCCCAGTTAATTACCGTAGGCAAGGCACTAGAGAGTGCGCCATCAGGCACCCCGCCATGGGATCACGCAATGCTGCGCAGCCAAGATGTATCTATTGAACTACCGTCCACCAGCCACTTCAATATTGTCGATAGCGATGGCAATGTCGTATCGATGACCACCACCATTGAGAACGCTTTTGGCTCACGCTTGATGGTGAGAGGCTTCCTATTGAATAACGAACTGACCGACTTCTCGTTCAAGACCCACAACGATGGCAAACCTATCGCAAACCGACTTGAGCCAGGTAAGCGTCCACGCTCTTCAATGGCACCGACCATCATCATGCAAGACGATCAGCCTTACATGGCGATTGGTTCTCCGGGTGGTAGCCGTATCATAGGTTATGTAGCACAAGCGATCATTGCTCATACCCAATGGGACATGGATATCCAGCAAGCGATCAACCAACCGCACTTCCTAAACCGCTTCGGCACGCTAGATCTGGAAAAAGGAACATCGGCGGAAAACTTTAAACCTGAGCTCGAAAAGATGGGATTTGAAGTTAACATTCGCGATCTTAACTCGGGTTTACACGCCATTCGCATCACAAAAGATGGTCTAGAAGGTGCAGCAGACCCTCGTCGTGAAGGTGCTGCCATCGGCCAGTAAGGGAAAATACTCCCTTTTTACTCCCTGCTTTGTGCGAGATCTCTTACAAGGCAGTGAGTAAATATCGATATTTAACTGCGAATTTAAGCACTAAGATATCATAACCAATTGAAATAAAACAAAACGTACATTTATCGTTCAAATAATTATATAGAAATTCGCTTATGCACCATTGCTGATAAATAAGGAATCGGTAGTATGGATGGTGTCGGAAGGATGCTGACACGGAACAGGAAACGCCAAGGACTTGGTTATCTTCAGGATGAAGATTCGATTACTCAGGATGAATAATCGGCATGGATAGCGAAATGGACATTGAATGGACGCAATAGTAACTAGGATGGTTGCTACTAAGGAAAGACAATGGACACCTCTGGACGAGGAAAGGACTGAACATCAGGATGATGTCAAGGACACCGCTCAAGGAACAAGTGACGCGCGCTAACGAGGATTGTTGGCAGATCAGGATAAGATCAAGGACACCGCTAGGAAGGCGACGAAAGGAATACGCTGAAGGATAACAGCACACTATCATGGATTTGATGCATGGAGCACACTTAGTAGCCGGATTGCTGCGAGTAAGACTATAGACCCCGATGAGCGCAAGCTCTCGGGGTTTTTCTTTATCTGTCGCTTCACTTATCCCTCTCTCAATCAAGTAAATCAAAGACCTTTGATTACAATTCGGACATTTAAAGCATTCACTTCTTAACCACTTCAGAGTAACGTAAGTCGAACTAGGCTCAACTAGTTTCATAACCATAATTAAACTAAGGACAATTCATGTCACACGTTACCTTCAAAGGCGCTGCTGTACCGCTAACAGGCACATTCCCACAAACTGGCGAACAAGCACCAAGCTTTGCACTTGCTGCAGGCGATCTTTCTGAACTGACTCTTGCTTCTCTTGAAGGCAAGAAAGTGGTTCTAAACATCTTCCCAAGCATCGACACAGCAACTTGTGCAACGAGCGTACGTACGTTCAACGCAAAAGCGGCAGAACTTGAGAACACGGTTGTTGTTTGTATTTCTGCTGACCTACCATTTGCTGCGGGTCGCTTCTGCGAACTAGAAGGCATTGAAGGCGTTCAACACGCTTCGACTTTCCGTTCTCCTGCATTCGCATCAGACTACGGCGTAGCGATCGCTGAAGGCCCACTATCAGGCCTAACAACACGTGCAGTTGTCGTTGTTGATGAAAAAGGTGTGGTGACACACAGCGAGTTGGTTGCAGAGATCACTGAAGAACCAAACTACGAAGCGGCACTTGCAGCACTGTAAGTCTCACTTTGAGGCAACAATGTCTTCAGCTCGTATTAACCTAATTTAGGTCGGTATCGAGCAATAAAAAAAGAGCAGCCATTAGCTGCTCTTTCTGTTTTTATACGGATTACTTTTCAATGCTGAATAGTTTCAGATATCGAACTGTTTTCTACATGCTGAAGTAGCAGATTACAACTGTTCTAAACGAGCATAAGCCGTTACTAACCACTTGATGCCTTCACCGTTAAACGCGACTTGAACTCGGCTCTGCGGGCCACTTCCCTCGAAGTTGATGATAGTGCCTTCACCAAACTTAGGGTGCTTAACGCGAGAACCCAAACTAAAGCCTGTTTCGTTGAAATTCTCTTTCACGGCCGTTTGGCTAAAGCGACCGCTGCTTGCAGGACGGCTCACTTGCGCTTTCATACGAACCTCATCCAGACAGGTTTCTGGTAGTTCACGAATAAAGCGTGATGGTTTGTGGTACTTGTCCTGACCGTACAAACGACGCATCTCAGCGTAAGTGATGTAAAGCTTCTCCATCGCACGCGTCATGCCTACGTAACACAGGCGACGCTCTTCTTCTAAGCGCCCTGCTTCTTCTGCAGACATCTGGCTTGGGAACATACCCTCTTCCACACCCACCATGAAGACCATCGGGAACTCTAGGCCTTTAGCGCTGTGCAGAGTCATTAACTGAACCGCATCATCAAACTCATCAGCTTGGCCTTCGCCCGCTTCCAAAGCCGCATGAGTTAAGAATGCTGTTAGCATGCTCATTTCATCCGCTTCTTCTGGTTTTTCAAACTGACGCGTTGCCGTTACCAATTCTTCCAAGTTCTCGATACGTGCCTTCGACTTCTCACCCTTCTCTTGCTCGTACATAGCAAACAGACCCGACGATTTAATCACGTGGTCGGTTTGTTCATGCAGGCTAAGTTCCAACGTGTCATCTTCAAGCGCATTAATCAGCTCGATAAAACGACTTAATGCGCCCGCAGCACGACCGGGTAGCACTTGCTCTTCTATCAAAGCAACACTGGCTTCCCACATGGTTGCACCACGATCACGAGCAGCAAGACGAATCGTTTCTAACGTTTTATCACCCAAGCCACGCGTTGGCGTATTAACCACACGTTCAAACGCGGCATCATTACTGCGGTTGCTCATGAGGCGCATGTAGCTCAAGGCGTCTCTGATTTCTTGACGCTCGAAGAATCGCATGCCGCCGTAGATTCGGTAAGGTAGACCACCTTGGATCAAAGCTTCTTCAAGAACACGAGATTGGGCGTTATTACGATAAAGCATCGCGGTATCTTCTAACGCACCGCCTTTCTCTTGCCACTCTTTGATTTTGCTGACCGTGAAACGTGCTTCATCTAGCTCGTTATAAGCTGAGTACACAGAGATTGGCTCGCCATCGTTACCATCGGTCCACAGCTCTTTACCCATACGTTCGGTGTTGTTCGAGATAAGCTCGTTCGACGCCTGCAGAATGGTTTTAGTTGAACGGTAGTTTTGTTCAAGTCGAACCGTCGAAGCTCCTGGGAATTCATCCAAGAACTTCTGAATATTTTCGATCTTCGCACCACGCCAACCATAGATAGATTGGTCATCATCACCTACGATCATCACGCGACAATCTGGGCCAGCCATCATCCGAAGCCAAGCGTATTGGATGTTGTTGGTATCTTGGAATTCATCGACAAGGATATGCTTAAAGCGTGCTTGGTAATGCTCTCGAATGTGTTTCTTATCGCGTAATAGTTCATGCGATCTCAGCAAGATTTCCGCAAAGTCGACCAAACCAGCACGGTCACATGCTTCTTGGTAAGCAGAATAGATCTTTAACCACGTTTGAGTTATTGGATCATGGTAGGCGTCAATATGACTTGGGCGTAACCCCTCGTCTTTCTTGCCATTGATCCACCAAGAAGCTTGCTTAGCAGGCCACTGCTTTTCATCGAGGTTTTGCGCCTTGATTAAGCGGCGTAGCAAACGAATCTGATCATCAGAATCAATGATCTGGAAATCTTCTGGCAGTTTTGCATCTAGGTAGTGAGCACGAAGGATGCGGTGACAGATACCATGGAAGGTGCCGTTCCACATGCCTGACGAACTACCCATCATCAACTCTTCAATACGACCACGCATCTCTGCTGCCGCTTTGTTGGTGAAGGTAACCGACATAATAGAGAACGGCGATGCTTGCTCTACGCTTTGCAGCCAAGCAATACGATGCACCAACACTCGCGTTTTACCACTGCCTGCACCTGCCAGAATAAGTAGGTTTTCTAAAGGTGCCGCGACCGCCTCACGTTGTTTATCGTTTAGGCCATCGAGTAAAAGCGAAGGATCTATCATTGGATATGCTCACTACTGGGTATTTATACATAAAAGTTGATTATAACCTAAACACTAGGCTGCGTTTAGGATAATAAGAAGAAAAAACAATCAAAAATTAACATCATTAATTCAATAACTTAAGAGATGAAACATCATTAATATTGATAATTTTTATAATACCGTGAAATTATTTCCCGGTTGTTCCAATCCTTTTTAGTAAGCAAGTTAACAATCCATTAACCTGCGATATGAAAATACTATTAAGTCCTAGAGGGAATGACTATGAAAAATTCTAATCTTGCTGTTACAGCTGCAATCACAAGTGTACTAGCGTTCGGCGGTGCAGTTCTTACATCAGCACCTGCGGAAGCAGCAGCAAAAGAAAAATGCTACGGCGTGGCAAAAGCTGGCCAAAATGATTGTGCAACCAAAACAAGCTCATGTGCGGGTACAGCAAAAGAAGACAACCAATCCGATGCGTTCGTAGTCGTACCTAAAGGGCTATGTGGCAAATTATCAGGTGGTAACACTCAATCATCATAATTGAGCTGCTTAGTATGGTGAGCTGACATTCAGCTCACCTCCACTTCTTGTTAGGAGAATCGTTGTGACTCAAACTCTTCACCCCTACGCAGGGGTTGGCCTTAGAACACCGCACTTGGACTTCTTTAGCCAAAATCCAGCCTTAGTAAGTTGGTTAGAAGTTCACAGCGAGAACTACTTCTTAGCTCAATCACCGCAACGACAACAACTCAGAGAAATTCGTCACGCACACAACATCAGTTGTCACGGTGTTGGGTTGTCGCTAGGTTCTGTTGAGCGCATCAATCAACATCATCTTGTGCAATTAAAAGAGCTCATTGATGATATCGAACCCTTCTTGGTTTCTGATCATCTCAGTTGGAGTCAGACAGGTGGTCATTACTTCAATGACTTGCTACCGCTGCCTTACACAGAAGAAGCATTGGAAGTCTTCGGTCGTAATGTCATCGAGGTTCAAGACAGCTTGCAACGCCCGATGTTGATTGAGAACCCATCGAGCTACCTATCCTTCAAGCATTCTACTATTCCTGAGTGGGAGTTTTTGGCTGAGGTACAAAAGCGTACTGAGTGTCGCCTACTGCTCGATTTCAATAATATTTTCGTCTCATCTTTTAATCATGGCTTTAGTTGTGAAGAGTACTTAAACGGAATACCAGCAGACAAAGTTGAAGAGATTCACTTGGCAGGTTTTACCAAAAAGAAGCTTGAACAAGGTGAGATCTGGATAGACACACACAGTAAACCTGTCTGTGACGAAGTGTGGAAACTCTACACTGACTGGGTTGCACAACATGGTTTGCGCCATACCTTGATTGAGTGGGATCTCGATATCCCAGAGCCACAAGTTTTATTGGCTGAAGCAACCAAAGCCAGTGATATCTTGTATCAACACGACAAGTTCAACCAAAGGAGTCGCGCCTCATGAGCCACTCCCTAGCAGAGGTTCAATTGGAGTTTGCTAACGCCCTACGCTATCAAAACAATGGTGAGTACTGCGACATAGTGAGCGACCATTTTACCGATGAACAACGCATCCAGATTTACCGTAATAACTTTGTGATCAGCTTGAGCGAAGTTCTGGCAGCAACCTACCCACTCACTGAAATGTTGGTTGGTGAAGAGTGCTTCCAACAGATGGCTCGTCAACATGTCTTACATTATCCATCGACCTCTGGTGATGTCAGTGGTTACGGTGAGCACTTTGAACAGACTATCCAAGCCTTTCCTGCCGTTATTGAGGCTGCACCTTATCTCGGTGAAGTGGCTTTGTATGAATGGCAGAAAGATAGCTTGGTAAGGTTTTCGTCACAAGCACATGTCGACCAGAGACCTCTTTCTTGCCTTGCAGATGTACCACAAGAGCAACAAGGCGCTTTAGTCTTTCATCTCAAAGATTCAATAACACTGATTCATTCTAGTTACACGATTATCGCGCTTGAACACGCCATCTATCAGCAGCAACTTGATGGGCTAGACATCAACCAAGCTGAATTTGGGGTGTTAATCCGAGCTGAGAATTCACAGGTTGAGAGCCATAGTTTGAGTGAAGAGAGCCACCAACTCCTCACTGAATTGCAATCAGGTCGAACACTCTCAGCAATCGATCCTTTATTACTACAACATCTGAATACTGTTATGGCGCTAAACGTCATCTCAGGTTTTTCAATCAATGCCGAATTGGAGGCATAACATGGATAACAACACAGTCACGAACATGATGGCTCAATACGACAGTTTGATTGAGAAATCACAGGCACTTTTTGTTCCAGTGCTTCTACTATTTTGTCGCCTTTGGGTGGCGTGGGTATTCTTTAATTCTGGACTCACCAAGATAGCTACTTGGGATAGCACGCTTTACTTGTTTGAATTGGAATACCAAGTGCCACTGCTACCTTGGGAATTGGCTGCTTACATGGGCACTGCCGCTGAGTTAATTCTACCGATGTTTTTAGCGCTCGGTTTATTAACACGACCTATGGCTGCGGTGTTGTTCGTTTTCAATATCATTGCTGTCGTGTCTTACCCTGTATTGTGGGATCAAGGCTTCTACGATCATCAGCTTTGGGGGTTAATGATTCTTATCGTTGTCGTGTGGGGCGCCGGGCCATTCTCACTTGATCGAATTTTGAAAGCGCAGTTCAGGAATTAAAATAAGTTTTCACCTCTTTTGAACTGCTAAAGCTAAATGCTACAGCCCAAACGCAAGAAACCACTCAATTGAGTGGTTTCTTTTTTAACTGGGATAAGCTTACTTATTTAGAAAAGCTTGTAGCTCTTCAGCAGAGATGCCTTGCTCGGCTAGCTCTTTTGCTAATAGCTGAACCTGCTCACCCTTACGAGACTCTACCACACGCTGAAATTGGTAAATGATATCTCGCAAAGTATCGATTGGAACTTGTTTTGCCGCACTGCGAATACGCTCTTCACTTTGGTTGCCTAGCTCTTTAAGCAGTTTACCAAACATGACCTTTTCAGGTGCATCTTCCATTTGTTCTAAGACGCGCGCCATTTCGTAGGTTGTTAATGACATTACAGTATTTTCCGTTGGGGACTAACGTTTCAATGAGTGACAAATATACCATGTTTTAACGTTTCGAAAACCGCCATTTGTATATTTTGTCACCCTTGTAACTTATGCCTTAGCAAACGTCGTGTGCCAAGACTTACCCGCTTTGCTCGCAAGCACTAATAACGCAGGAACAATCAGGAACATTTGCAGAGCAATCATCACTTGCGACGTTAAATCAAGACGTTGCATGGTACCCACAAGAAGCCCTGAACCGCTCATTTGGAACAAGCCAAGCAGCGCAGCAGCTGTACCCGCACGGTCACCGAAAGGTTCTAGAGCTTTACCTGCCGCAGCACCAAGAATCCAAGCAAAGCCAACTGACGATAAGAAGATCGGTAGCATGAACGCGATTGGAGTAGCGTGCTCAGCAAGCACCAACATAATCACACCCGCTAAGCCCAGCGTCGAGATACCAACCACCAGTGCTTTATAGGTACCAAAACGGTCCATAAATTTAGGTGCAGTAAACGCAGCTGCAATGTTGATGGCCGCATTAACACCAAACCAGAAAGTAAACTCTTTCATGGTCAGGCCTAGGTTTTCCATCAACACAACTGGTGCAGAGGTTACATAAGCGAGGATAACCGCCATCGCCATCAGACACAAGGTTGCGTGGAAAAGGAATGATGGTGTTTTCAATACTGACCAGTATCGCTCAAGCTTGAATACCGCAACCTTTTCTGTCGCAGGGTTAGACTCTTTCATTTGGAAGAATAAGATAGTGCCAACAACGACAGCAAAGCCTGCCATAAAGCTAAAGTTCGAGCGCCAACCAAATTGATGTGTTAACCAAGCGCCAAGAATGGGTGCCAAAGCAGGAATAAAACAGATTGCACCATTAAGGTAGCTGATCATACGGCCACTCTTCTCTGGGCCAAATAGATCGCGAACCGTTGCAAAGGCTGCTACAGAAGTCGCACAAGCTCCTAAGCCTTGTAGCAGCCGAGCCATTAGCATCATATCAATCGATTGAGCTGCCCACGCCAAGCAAGCACTCAATGCATAGATACTAACACCTCCCAATGCAACGGTTCGACGTCCTAGCTTATCAGCCAAAGGGCCAGCAAATAATTGCCCGACACCCATGGCGAATAAAAACCAGGTAATCGTATCTTGTGCTAGTGCATGTTCCACGTGAAACGCTGTCGAAATTTGTGGCAGAGCTGGTAGGTAGATATCAATAGCCAGAGGGCTAAATAAAACCAACATTGCCAATAAAGCAACCTGCAGTTTACTAGGGGTTGGAAGCGCGTTAGAAGGCACAAGATTCTCCGAATGAGTTAATTTAGGTGCATAATAACCAACTAAAGATATGAACAAAAATGGCATATACTCATTAGCATTATTCCAAATAGGAAACTCATATGAATATTGAGAAACTATCGCGCCTCGACCTCAATCTATTAGTTTGCTTGCAGGTGCTGATGGAAGAGCTAAGTGTGACTCGCACCGCCCACCGATTGTGCCTAAGCCAGTCAGCGGTTAGTAAGTCATTGGCCAAACTTCGTGAGCAATTTAATGATCCCCTTTTCACGCGAAGTGCTCATGGTCTGCGACCAACACCAAAGGCGGTCTTTCTCAAACCTCGATTAGAAACGCTGATCAACCAACTTGATGTGCTCACCCAACCAGAGACCTTCATTCCCAACAACAGTGACCACAGTTTTCACATTGCGGCTGTTGAGAGCGTTTACCCACTTATTCTTCCGCACTTCTTACCAGCAATATTTCGACAAGCGCCTAAGGTCAATATCAACACCCACGCGTGGACCGAGCAAACCTTTAAGAAGCTACAGCTTGGTGAGTTAGATATCGGACTCACAGGCAAAGACATCGACATCAACGACGCGCGCTTAACCATGCTGCCGCCAGACGACATCTGCGAACAAGAGATCTACCGTGATGCACAGATGTGTGTATTAAGGCGTAACCACCCTGCTCTAAGTGGTAAATGGGATTTGGGAACCTACCTTGCGCAGCGTCATGTACAAGTAAGATGTGATGGGAACGATCGATGGCTGCTCGACTACAAACTAGCTGATCTTGGTCATCAGCGAGATATCGCTATTTCTGTTCCAGACTTCAATAGCGCCGCAAGCCTATGTACCTACACCGACTTTGTGTTTACTGCACCAAGCCACTTTACTTACCTCGTCGCCAAGCAACTCGACTTAGTGGTTGTCCCTTTACCGATGGAATTCCCACCGATGGCATACACTCTGTTTTGGCACCGTGACAGAGAAAATGACCCAGCGTTAACTTGGCTACGAGATATCATCAAAGAAAAAACTCTGCACCTTAGATAAAAATGGCGTACAGCGTTTGCAGCAAACGAACAAAAGCGCTAGCTTATTGACCTAATAAGTCCCCTCGCATGTATATCGACTGTGAGTGTTAACAAGGACCCTAACAATAAGGATAAACACAGATGCACAATATCACTGCTGAACGCGTTGCTGCGGTTCGAGCTTGGCTTGAAACAAACAACCTAGATGCCGTTATCATTCCACATGAAGACGAATATCTAGGTGAATACGTTCCTGCTCATAACGAGCGACTTCACTGGTTAACAGGTTTCACTGGCTCTGCTGGTGCGGCAGTTATCACTCGTGAGAACGCTGCTATTTTTGTTGATGGTCGCTACACGGTTCAAGTTCGTAAGCAGGTACCAGCAGAGTTATTTGAGTATCGCCACCTTATTGAAGAGCCGGCTTTAGATTGGATCACCAGTTCTCTAGCACAAGGCAGCAAGGTTGCATTCGACCCACGCATGCACACTGCTGCTTGGTTGAAAGGCGCTCAAGCTAAACTGGCAGAGAAAGTTGAACTAACAACACTATCTTCGAATCCAATTGATGAGCTTTGGTCTGATCGTCCTGAGCCTGTCGTGTCTGATGTTCGCTTAATGGCAACAGACGCAGTAGGCCAATCAAGTGAAAGCAAACGTGCGGAGATTGCTGGCTTACTAAAAGCCAAAGGTGCTGATGCCGCTATCCTTACGGAACTCGATTCGATCTGTTGGTTGCTTAACATTCGCGGCTTGGACGTATCTCGCCTACCTGTTGTGTTATCCAATGCGATCATCCACGCCGATGAAAGCGTCGACTTCTTCCTAGACCCAGCTCGTATTCCTACGGGCTTTGAAGCACACGTTGGCAATGGTATTCGCGTATCTCACCCATCAGAGCTTGAAGCACGCCTTCAATCTTTGGAAGGCAAAAATGTATCTGTCGATTCAGGTACCAGTAACGCTTGGTACACGCTGGTTCTACAAAACTCTGGTGCTCATATCATTGAAGCAGCAGACCCATGCCTAATGCCAAAAGCAGCAAAGAATGAAACTGAAATTGCCGGCATGAAAGCGTGTCACATTCGTGATGGTGTTGCGATGGCGAAGTTCCTATCTTGGATTGATGCAGAAGTCACGCAAGGTAATCTGCACAATGAAGCTGTGCTAGCAGACAAAGTTCAATCATTCCGCGAACAAGACCCAACGCTGATGGACCTAAGTTTTGACACGATTTCAGCAGCAGGCGGCAACGCAGCAATGTGTCACTACAACCACGAGAACCAACCTGAACCAGGTCAGTTAGAGATGAATACTCTTTACCTAGTCGATTCAGGCGGTCAGTACCTAGATGGTACAACCGACATCACTCGAACTATCGCGATTGGCCAGCCAAGCGACGAAATGATCCAGCAGTTCACGTTAGCGCTTAAAGGTCACATCGGTATCGCGCGTGCACGTTTCCCACAGGGTACTCGTGGTTTCCAACTTGATATTCTAGCTCGCCAACACTTATGGGCAGAAGGCTTCGACTACGACCACGGTACTGGTCACGGTGTTGGTCATTTCCTAAGTGTTCATGAAGGTCCGCAAAGCATCTCTAAGAAGCTAATCGATGTACCTCTTGTTGAAGGCATGGTGTTATCAAACGAGCCGGGTTACTACCGTGCAGATGAATTTGGTATCCGTATCGAAAACCTAGAACTGGTGGTTGAGCTGCCAACTCAAGGTGACTTCTCAGTACTAACGTTTGAGTCGCTAACACGTTGCCCTATCGATAAGCGCAACATCAACGTCGATTTACTGACACGACCTGAACTTGCATGGCTTAATGATTACCACCAGAAAGTATGGAACGATGTTAGCCCATTAGTTGAAGGTGATACATTGGAATGGTTACGCCAATCAACCACTCCACTTGCTCATGCTTAATGCTTAGCTAATTCAAACTTAATGAAATGAAAAACGGCTACCTTAGGGTAGCCGTTTTTATTTGTCGATTTAACTTCGTCGATGTTTCACGTGGAACATAAATCTGTGTGTTCGCTAACCAGAGTAAGCACTGTGCCAGTCTCGCCACACAGGATCAAAACCACGTTGACGAATCATTGACTCAACATCGGCAGCACTTCGCGCATCACTTATTTCAAATTGCTCGAGTTCTTCTTCATCAGAAGCATAACCACCAGGCTGGGTTTTAGACGCAGCCGACATACTGGTGATTCCCAATGGCAACACATTGTCGCGGAAAGCTGCAGACTCACGAGTCGAGAGAGACAATTCAACCTCAGGGTTTAATAAGCGATACGCACAGATAAGTTGAACCAACTGTTTATCACTCATAATCGATTTAGGCTGCAAACCACCCTCACACGGACGAAGACGTGGGAATGAAATCGAGTAACGTGTTTGCCAATAAGTACGCTCAAGATAGTCTAAGTGAGCGGCCACGAAGAAACAGTCGGTACGCCAATCTTCCAAGCCAATCAAAGCGCCAATACCTATCTTATCAATACCCGCTTTTGCCAAACGATCGGGCGTTTCGAGCCGGTATTCAAAATCCATTTTATTGCCACGCAAGTGGTGTTCCGCGTAGGTACTTGGGCTATACGTTTCTTGGTAAACCATCACCGCATCTAAGCCGAGAGTTTTAAGCTCTGCGTAGTCATCTTGATCAAGCGGCTGCACTTCCATCGCAAGATAGTTAAATTGTGCCTTAATATTCGGTAGCACTTCACGGAAGTACTTCATCCCGACCTTGGTTTCATGTTCACCAGTCACCAACAATACACTATCAAACTTCATCTTTTTGATAGCGGCACTTTCAGCATCGATTTCATCTAAAGTAAGTGTGCGACGCTTAATGCGGTTCTCCATTGAGAAACCACAATACGTGCACGCATTCGCACATAAGTTTGAGAGGTAAAATGGAATATACAACGACATTGTATTGCCGAATCGCTTGCGTGTGAGTGCCAACGATTGTTGCGCCATCTGCTCTAAGTAAGGTTCTGCTGCCGGAGAGATAAGAGCCTTAAAGTCTTCCAAGTCGCGTTTAGGTTTACTCAGAGCGCGCTCAACATCCGCTGCCGTTTTACTGAAGATGGACATACCAATGTCATCCCAGTTGAGCTGTTTAAATCGATCAACAAACGTCATAAGGACACTACTCGTCTAGGAATGAAGTTAGCGGACTAGAAGCAACCGCATGAGACACCTGTCCAGCAAGACCAGAAAGGTAAGCCATACGGCCAGCTTCAACTGCCAGTTTAAAAGCAATCGCCATATCAACGGGTTGTTGAGAAGCCGCAATTGCAGTATTAACTAACACGGCATCCGCGCCCATTTCCATTGCACGAGCAGCATGAGATGGCGCACCAATACCAGCGTCAACAATCACAGGGACGTTCGCTTGGTCGATAATGATCTCTAAGAAGTCTGCCGAAGCAATACCTTTGTTCGACCCAATCGGCGCACCTAGCGGCATAACCGCAGCACAACCCACCTCTTCCAATCGTTTACACAACACTGGGTCAGCATGACAGTAAGGCAACACAACAAAGCCATCTTTAACCAGTTGCTCAGCCGCTTTTAATGTCTCAATTGGGTCTGGCATCAAGTACTTTGGATCAGGGTGAATTTCCAGTTTGAGCCAGTTTGTGCCTAGCGCTTCGCGAGCCAAATGCGCAGCAAAGATGGCATCCTTCGCGTTCTTCGCCCCGGAGGTATTTGGTAACAAGTTCACGCCAGCATCAATGATGGGCTGTAAAATATCATCTTGCTCAGAGCGAATATCAACTCTCTTCAACGCCATGGTTGCCAGTTGAGAACCGGAAGCTTCGATAGCACTCGCCATTAAATGTTTATTCGCGAACTTGCCCGTTCCAGTAAAGAGTCGTGATTGAAATGTTTTATCTGCGATAGTTAACATAGTTAGCCTCCTGCAATAGCTTGGAAAAGAGAAATAGCATCGCCTTCATTGACGACCCTTTGTTGCCACTGACTACGCGGGACAACCGCATTATTGATAGCAAAGACACAACCCAGATCGGGTAGTGAAAGCGCTTGGATGATATCCGCTAGAGACGACGATTGTGCAACCTGTTCTGGTTGCTCATTGATAGAGATCGTTATGTTGCTCATTGGGTTTCTTCTTCTAAATGGTTAACTGTAGATGTGCAGCAAACGGGGCATTCACTATCTTGAGTGACACTTAAGTTTTGCCAGTTCATCGTCTGACCATCAAACAGTTTGAGCTGATGTGTTACAACCTGGAACTCGCCAGTGCTAATACGTTGAATCGCTGCCAGTGCTTGGAGGTTGCCTATGGTGCCAACAACTGGGCCGATGATGCCGCTATCGCTACAACGTGTCGTTTGTGGATGATGACTGAACGGGAACAAACAGTGATAGCACCCTTTCTGCATCTGATAATCAAAGACAATAAACTGACCTTTCCATCCGATCGCAGAACCAGAAACCAAAGGTGTCTTGCTACCAAAACATGCTTGGTTAACCTGCTGACGTGACTCAAAGTTGTCAGTACAATCCAACACCAAATCAGCGAGCATCACCTCAAGCTCAAGCTGGCTCTGAGTCATTCGCCTATTGATGGTTCTCACTTGGTTTCGACCATTAAGCTCAGTCAGTTTTTGCTTCAGAGCTTCGACCTTAGGCGAACCTAACTGGCTTTCCTTGAACGCAACTTGTCGTTGAAGGTTAGACGAATCCACACAATCATCATCAACTAATACGATTTTCCCGATACCGGAAGCCGCAAGATAGAGAGCCGCAGCATTGCCTAAGCCACCACAACCGATGACCAATACATGGCTATCTAATAGATTGCGTTGCCCTTGCTCACCCACTTCAGGAAGTGCGAGTTGTCGTTGATAACGAATGAATTCGAAATCATTCAGCATGACTTAGCTCCTGAGTTACCTCTTTAGCAGCACCTGAAGAACGGTCAGCCATTAATGCTTCGAAGAACTCAATCACTTGTTTTGGGTCTTCGGCTAACGTAATCGCACGTACAACAGCAAGGCTCGATACCCCACAACTCCACACCTGTGCGGCCGTCGACTGGTCAATTCCACCAATCGCAACTGTCGGATAACCGGTGAGTTCTTCTGTGTATGGGATAGTATCAATCAGCTGCTGATAGAGAGATAAACGCACAAGTCCTTGAGGCTTCGATGGCATCTGCTTAGTGGTGGTTGGGAATATATGCCCCAGCGCAATATAGCTTGGGTTGATTTGCACAATGCGTAGCAACTCGTAATAACCATGAGTCGATAGACCGATCTTAATACCAGCTTGGCTCAGTTGAGATAGGTTGGATTCTTCGATGTCCTCTTGCCCCAAATGAACACCAAAAGCATCATGCTTAAGTGCCAATTGCCAATAGTCATTGATAAAAACCTGAGCGTTGTGCTCTCTACCGAGTTCGATAGATCGCGCGATTTGTTGTTCTAAATCTGCTTGCTGTGGGTTCTTAATACGCAGTTGAACTGTGTTAATTCCAAGCTTGAGCAGCCTTTCGATCCACTCAACATCATCAACCACTGGGTATAGTCCTAGGCTACTCTTACTCAATTCCGGGAACGACAGTGATGTTCCTTGGTGCGCCCAACCAACACTAATATCCAGTCGCTCATCTTCGAGAACGGGAATAGGAAAGTTTTGATAGTTTGCTGGCCATGTTCCACGTGAAACACTAGATGCTGCGCGAGCTAAAACCAGTGCATCTTCTAATGGGAATTCCAACGCCAACAAAGTAAGTAACCAAGCAAAGTGGCCACGACTATCTAACTCCTGATGAGCTGGAGTTTCACTCTTGATAGCACGATTAGAATCTAGCTGTGACCAGATATCCAATGCAGCTGAGTCATCTAAGACACCGATATAGATGGTATTCGGAGTTTGTGCCAAGGCATCGCGGACACCAGCTAGCGCCACTGAATGACTGTAATAAACGATATGATCAAGCTCACTTGAGCGACACTCCGCCAATGAATCAACATCATGAGCAAAACCAATAGATAACGCTTGCTGAGCATCAACGATAGAGAAGCATTGAGTTGGGCTTACACCCAACTCAACTGCATCGGTTGCCAAGCCTTGTCGCTTAGCAACCAATAGACAGCTTTGCACCTCTCCCGTTAGCTCAATATTTTGAGATGGGATAAGAATCTTCACTGTCATTATTCCTCTAATTGAGCTTCTTTTGCGCCTACTGCTGGGTGATAAAGTTCAGAGCCAGTATCACGGAACTCTTGTGATTTCTGACGCATCCCTTCCAACGGATTATCAAGCATCTTAATCTCGATAGCCTGATCAGCAGCCACTTGTTCAGTGTCTTTCGCGTACTCTCGAACTTCTTGAGAGATCTTCATTGAACAGAATTTAGGTCCACACATAGAGCAGAAGTGAGCAACCTTGCCCGATTCTTGTGGCAGGGTTTCATCGTGGAAAGAACGGGCTGTTTCTGGATCTAAAGCTAGATTAAATTGGTCTTCCCAACGGAATTCAAAACGAGCTTTAGATAATGCATTATCTCGGATTTGTGCGCCCGGATGCCCTTTTGCCAAGTCTGCTGCATGTGCTGCCAGCTTGTAAGTAATCAAGCCAGTCTTCACATCTTCTTTATTTGGTAAGCCCAAATGCTCTTTAGGTGTTACATAACAAAGCATCGCACAGCCGTACCAACCAATCATCGCCGCGCCAATACCAGAGGTAATGTGGTCATAACCCGGTGCAATATCAGTGGTCAGCGGGCCTAACGTATAGAAAGGCGCTTCATGGCAGTGCTCTAACTGCTCATCCATGTTCTCTTTAATAAGATGCATAGGTACATGTCCAGGACCTTCAATGATCACCTGAACATCGTATTCCCAAGCCACTTTAGTTAACTCACCTAGAGTACGTAACTCCGAGAACTGAGCCTCATCATTGGCATCTGCAATAGAGCCAGGACGTAGGCCGTCACCTAGTGACAAAGCCACATCGTACTTCGCACAGATCTCACAGATCTCGCGGAAGTGTGTGTATAGGAAGCTTTCTTGGTGATGTGCAAGACACCATTTCGCGATAATAGAGCCACCACGAGAAACAATACCTGTCACACGCTTAGCCGTCATAGGAACATAACGAAGAAGCAAACCAGCATGGATAGTGAAGTAATCAACGCCCTGCTCCGCTTGTTCAATCAAAGTATCGCGCATCACTTCCCAGTTAAGGTCTTCGGCTACGCCATTCACTTTCTCAAGCGCCTGATACATAGGAACCGTACCAATCGGCACTGGGCTATTACGTAGGATCCATTCACGAGTCTCGTGGATATTACGGCCAGTAGAAAGATCCATTACGGTATCGCCGCCCCAGCGAGTCGACCATACTAGCTTCTCAACTTCTTCTTCAATCGAAGAGCTTACAGAAGAGTTACCGATATTGGCGTTCACTTTCACTAAGAAGTTTCGGCCAATAATCATAGGTTCTGATTCTGGGTGGTTGATGTTTGAAGGGATGATAGCTCGGCCTTCAGCGACCTCTTTACGCACGAACTCAGGGGTAATTTCTTTTGGCAGGTTTGCGCCAAAGTTATGGCCTGGGTGTTGGTGATTAAGCTGTTCATCAGCGAACTTCTGACGCCCCATGTTCTCACGTATCGCAATGTACTCCATCTCAGGAGTGATAATTCCCTGACGAGCATAATGCAGTTGAGTTACACATTGGTCGCCAGTAGCGCGACGAATTCGAGGCAGGTTTCCGTAACGAAGGTCGTCTAGGGTTTCATCTTCTAAACGTTCTTTGGTGTAAACAGAGCTTACATCATCGAGCAATTCCGTATCACCACGCTCTTCAATCCATTGCTCTCGCAACTTAGGAAGGCCACTATAAAGGTCTATTTCATGCGTAGGATCGGTATAAACACCTGAGGTGTCGTAGACATGAATTGGCTCATTAGGTTCGAATACAGGCTCTTTTTTGCTGCCACCAACAAGGCTATCTGCGAGGGATATTTCTCGGACAGGGACTTGAATGTCCGCTCGAGACCCTTGAATGTAAGCTTTTTTTGAGTTTGGATAAGGTTGTACAGATAAAGAATCAATGAAATTCGTCGCTTCCAGTCTTGCTTGTTTACGACTCGACATAGCATTTTTCCTTGGCTTTTAGCCATTATTTATAGGGATAAAAATGCTTGACGGATAAGATGCTACAAGAGGGATCACAGCAAGAAAATGCAGTTGTGATCTGGAGATAGATCTCTAGAAGGATTCTAGTTAGATATCTACTCTTGTTCCCTTCGCAGGTATTAGCCTGATCAGGTTCAACGGATCCCGAGTTAACGGTCTCAGCCATATGGCACTCCGACAAGTACGATCGAGTATATAAAAACGGCTTGGATAAACCAAGCCGAGTTGTTAACAAATCGTAAGAAAGTTTTAAGACTTTATCAGAAGTTGGAAGCCGATCCATGCGGCTGAAATACTGAGAACCACATTGAGCAGTACATTGAGCCCCATCTTGAAGAACGCACCCTGCTGCATAAGAAGCACGTTATCCATCGAAAACGTAGAAAATGTCGTCAGGGCTCCAAGGAAACCAAGACCGATGATCTGCCTCCATGGTTCTGTCGCAACCATTTCATTCTCAAACGCTGCGATAAGTAACCCCATAATTAAAGAACCAATTACGTTAACAGTCAGCGTACCATAAGGAAAACCACGCCCTAGCATCACCACACATAACTCTGAAATCAAATAACGCGAACAAGCACCAAATGCGCCACCAATGGCAATAAAACCTAAAATAGATAACTGACCCATGAATCCTCCCAAACAATAGTCCCTATATTCTAGCTTTACCGCCGATAAAAGCGAGGGTAGAAACTAAGAATGCATGCGCAAATATTAAACGTTACAGGTGTCACTTAACTTCAATATATCCCATTAAACCCGTTTTCATGTGTTCTATAACATGACAGTGGTACATCCAGCGGCCAGGGTTATCCGCAACAAATGCAGCTTTAGCTCGGCCGTTTTTTCCAAGTAACACGGTATCGGTGTGGAAAGGTTCTTCAATTTTTTTACCATCAAGTTCCAATACAGTGAATGTATGACCATGAATATGAATCGGGTGATGATATTGAGTGACGTTCTTAAGATCGAATATGTAAGTATTACCTAGATCTAAAGTCGCCAACGGCTCAGGGATATTATCTTTGCTCATCCCCTCCCATGCTCGTTTATTAGTAAGCCAAAATTTAGGCATCGATTTACCATCTTTAGATACAGGTGAAACTGCACCCTCCCACTCGAACACAAAATCGATCTCTTCAGCATTAGCAAGATCTAGGTTAGGTACTGGATTCAATGGTAATAATGGTAACACTCGCTCTTGAGTAAATGCTGAATCTACGACTTCAAATTCACACAAAGAAAAAGGGAAACGCCCCTTCATTTGGAGAACGTTAACTCGCTCACCAGCTTTAGGAGCAATCAGTCCGATATCAACACGCATCCCTGGACCAATTTTATGTTGAGTCAGTTTGTAAGGCATTTTCACAGGGTTACCATCAATGGCAATCACCCATGCCTCAGCCCCTTCGATAGCAATAGGATAAGTGATCGTATTATCGACATTGGCAATCCGCAGTCGAGTCGTTGCGTGCTGCTTTAATTGGTATACGGGTTCATGAACTCCATTAACACTACTCCACTCACCAGGAGTGCCCATACGAGCACTGAGTCGGGGAATCATTAAGTCTTTCCATTGACCTTGCTTGTCGATATGCCAATGTTTAAGCATCAATGCGTGTTCTTCGTCAAACTGCACGGGAGTGCTTTCTTCTACGATAATAAGACCAACCAACCCCATCCCAAGTTGTTTAACGCTATTCATATGTGGGTGATACCAAAATGTGCCGGCCTCTGGCGGCGTAAACTCATAAATGAATGTTTCACCTGGCATGATTGGTGGCTGACTTAAAAAGGCAACTCCATCCATTTCGATAGGAATTCTTAAGCCATGCCAATGAATAGTCGTCGGCTCTGATAGCTTATTCGTAAAACGAATTGTGACCTTTTCACCCTGTCGACATCGAATCGTCGGAGCTGGAATCTGTCCATTAAAGGCTAAAACATTGGTATCAAACCCCGCGACTAACTCAGCCATTGAAGGTTCTGCAGTTAAGTCATAAACATACTTTCCTTGCTCATCAACTGACCGGTTAATTGAGCAAGCGGGTAGAACAGTGAGTGCTGATATAGCGAGAGATGATTGAATAAACTTACGACGGGAAATATCCATATTTGTTGCCTTTTAGTAATAACGACTAAAATTTAACAAAATATTGAGAACAGTTCTCATAAAGAAGCGTAGTTTGTGCTGTTGGTTGTTTATAAAAGAGACTGGGATAAGTAAGCACTTATACCAATTAAAGTA